>NZ_CP060699.1:0-16106 GCF_014353055.1 Amniculibacterium sp. G2-70 | reverse complement strand
CTAATCATTTTTTGTATTCAAATTTTTTAGCTTTAATTCATAAAATCATTCCATTTATGAATCCACATTATCTCTTTGTTTTTATAAGTATTATATTTTCCATAGGAACCCTTATTGGTATTAAAAAATTTCTATTATTGTTTGATATTTCTGATAAAATATCAAATGTTTTGGTTTTGTTATTTGGTGTTTCATTTACTTATTGGCGTATATCAATCATAACAGAAGTCTATGCTTTTTATATGTTTTTTGCTGTTTTATTTCTATATAATTCATTTAAATATTTAGAAAGTAGAAAAAACAAATATTTCATTAAATTATCTTTTTTGTTAGGTATTTTATTCTTAATTCATATACAATCTATACTATTCTTACTTTTTTATCTTGTATTAATACTTGAAAATTATAAATCAAATACAAAACAAACTTTATTTGGAATAATTTTATTTGTATTTATATCCTCTATTCTTTTGATACCTGTTTTTCAAGGGAAGCACAACTTTTTAGCTATCTTAAATGATAATGCTTATCAAGACTCCTTTTTTAATTTTAATCCGTCAGTTATCATAAAATCTTTTATTAAAAATATCGGATTCCTTATTTACAATTTTTTATTCTTTTTGTATTTCATTTTTTTTGGTTATAAAAACATAAAATATAAGAAGTATATTTTATTTATTTTCGTCCCTTTTATAGTATTTATCTTGAAGCATAATGTCTCCGATAGTTATGTTTTTCATTTAGTCCCGTATATTTTTTTATTAATAGCTATTGGTAAAGGAATTGAATCAAAATTACCTAATTTTAAAATTGGCTTAGTATTAATAATCCCATTATTTTATTTTGTCACCTATCAAATTTTAGGTAAAACTTCTTTCGGAGAAAAAATGAATACAGAAATCGGTTTTAAAGGAGGGGTTAGATATTTTTTCTATCCTCCGCTTAGTGGGAATCCAGAAATCGAATCTTTTGTAAAAGCCTATCAGCAAAAAAAATTAAAAGATATAAAAACATTTGATAGACAATATGAACTTGCTCTTGAATGGTTAAAAATAAAAAGAAATTTTAAAAATATAAATTCAAAATAATTATGAAAAAGATTTTAATTTCAACAACACTTTTTTTAAGTATTGTATATTCAGCTCAAACATGGAATACCACTGGAAACTCTGGTACAAATCCAACAACAAATTTTATTGGTACAACAGACAATCAACCACTTGTTTTAAAGGCTAATAATAAAGAAGGATTAAGGATTTTGTCTGATGGAAATGTTAGAATTGGAGGAAATATAGACCCCATTACCAATACTTCTTCTTTAAGAATATATAGAGATTTTATTCCTACAATAGAATTAGCTAACCCTTATGGACGTTTTGAAATAGCAAAATCTGCATGTAGTAATTGTGCTGCATCAGGAGCTATTGCAGGAGATGCAGTGCTTAGGAATTTAGGGCAATCTCACAACATGATTTTTTATATGCCAAATAATTTAAATAATGGTACTACATATATTGGTGTAGGGGATGATGCAAATGCAATTTGGGCGAAATTTTATAATGATAAAACATTTAGATTAAACGGAAGGATGTCAATTGGTAATGCAAATTTTGCTTGCTCAGATTGTTCTGAATACAGTCTGTTTGTAAAAAATGGAATTAGAGCAGAAAAAGTAAAAGTAGATATCGCTTCTCAAAATGGATGGGCAGATTATGTTTTTAAAAAGGACTATTCTTTAAAATCATTAGAAGAAGTAGAAAAACATATTAATGAAAAAGGGCACTTGCCTAATGTTCCTTCGGCAAAAGAAGTGGTAGAAAATGGAATAAATGTAGCAGAAATGGACGCAAAACTCCTCGAAAAAATAGAAGAACTTACCCTTTATTCTATAGAACAAAATAAAAAGATTAAAGAGCAAAACGAACGGATCGAACGTCTAGAAAAAATGCTACTAGAATTAACTCCAACTCCTAAAAAATAATTTTATGAAAGCAAAAATACTTTCAACTTTATCCATGATACTCGGAGTTTTTGGGTTTTCACAAACTACTGAAATTTATTTCAAATATGATGAAGCAGGTAACCAACGTTATAGAGGTACTAACATTAATGCAAGACAGGCCACACAGGAATTAGCAAAGACCTCTATTACCCCAAAACAAGTTGATGAAGTTAAAAAATTTTGGGAAGGGATAAAAGTTTATCCTGTTCCAGTAAAGGATATTCTTACTATAGAATGGACAGATGAAAATAATGAACTCATTGATAATGTTTCATTATATGAGCATAATAGAGTACATTTTGTTTTTCAACAAAAGAATCTCCCTAACATCAATAAACAGGTTCAGATAAATATGGGCAGCATGTACATGGGAGTTTACATCTTAAGTTTTCAACTAAAAGATGGAAGAGTTATTTCAAGAAATATTACTAAAGAATAACTTTGATTATTTTTTGAACAACATCACAACCATACAAATATTTAATGGATGAAGAAAATTAATTTTCTTATAGCATTTGCTATATCAAGTATAGGTTTTTCACAAACCATTCTCAACCAACAAGAAACAACAAGCAGGACGGTACAAGATCCACAAACGGTAATTATGTTGCCTGGATTTCATGCAACTTCTACTACTGTAAATCCATTTATTGCCAAAATAGGTAATGGCGGAGAAAGTGGAGGAGCTATAGATTCTGGAGCAGGAGCAAATAACCCTTCTGGAACTGTCGGAACAAACTATTTTCATGATACACAAGGTAATATAGAAGTGAATGGAGGTGGTCAAATGCAATATACGCTACCTATTGCTTTGCCACCTGGAGTGAAAAGTGTAGCACCACAGATTAATCTCATCTATACCAGTGGCTCTGGTAATGGTATTGCTGGCTATGGATGGAGCCTATCTGGGATTACTTCTATTTCTAGGATGGGAAAAACCATAGATAAGGATGGAGAACCCAAATCTATACAACTGGACAATACTGACTATTATAGTTTTAATGGGCTGCGGCTTATTTTAAAATCTGGGATTTATGGTGCAGATGGAGCCGAATATGTTACTGAAAAGTATTCTAATGTAAAAATTAAATCTCTAGGAACAGCATCTTTATCTGGTCTATCTGGGCCAAATACTTTTGAAGTTACTTTTGAAGATGGTTCTCAGGCTATTTATGGAGGTTATACAAGTACAGATTTATTAGCTCCAAATTCTAGAACTCCAATTGAATATAACATTACCAAATGGAAAGATGCACAAGGAAACTATATTACTTATAACTACACCCAAAGTAATAATGTTGCAGTAATCTCCTCCATACAGTGGGGAGGAAATGAGACTTTGAATAAACCCCATTTTAATGAGATTATTTTCAATTATAATGCAAGAGACTATAAAGAAGCTTCTTATGTAGCGGGAACACAATTTATACAAGATAAATTGTTAAGTAATGTCATTGTAAAAACAAATGGAACACAATTTAAAAAATATGAAATTGCGTATAAAAAACTAGGAACTAATTACCAATTTGTAGATAGTGTTACCGAGAAAAACTCCCAAGACCAATCTGCAAATGCTGTGGTTTTTGAAAACAATTCAGACGCTATAGTAACTAATATTTTTAACCAGAATTCTAGATATGATGATTTGCTGGTTAATAACTATAATTTAGTTAAAGGGGATTTCAATGGAGATGGTAAACTAGATGTGATAAAGAATAAAACATTAATGTTAAGCCGTTTAGATGGTAATAGTAATTTTGTTGATTTTCTTTATGATGGGGATCCACTGGCTAGTGGAAGTTCAATACAAAATAACATATTGAAACAATCCCAATCTTTACTTACAATTTTGTATGATAGGACTTTAAAAAAAGTTACTCTAAAAGAATATGGACTTCAAGGGAATAGTTCAACCCTTTACAAGTCTACTGACTTTGTATCTTCTCTTTTCGATAACGCATTATATGGAAACTTGTATAACCCAAATTTTCCAGCTCAGTTAGATTATACTTATTATAATAACTATATTGCAGATGATGAAACTTATGAAGGAAATTATAATGGGTATGGATACTCTCAATTTGTTATTAGAATAAAGAACATCAGAAATGAAAGAAGATTTATTCCACCAAGAGAAGGAGGCCCAAAAATAGTAACAACAAAGTATTTATATTCGGAAGAATATTTTTACTTTGACACGAACAAGAATATTATTAAGAAACTAGAAGGTTTAGATCCTCATGCTAAAATAATTGTGAGTGATTTTGATGGAGATGGTAAAACAGATATCCTCCAAGTTAAAGATTCATTTATTAAAGTATACGCTTTTGATGCAAACAATGACATACAATTAAAATTTAGCACATCAAAAGAATCATTAAATGAGGTTTTTTATTTTGGGGATTATAATGGGGATGGTAAAGCAGATATTCTTGCTCCAATAGCTCAAGATTCATCAGATTGGCGGATGTATATTTCGACTGGGAATGGTTTTAGGAAAGAATACTATTCCAATCTTTTCCTATACCAACCAACTTGGCAAGGCCCACCTAGAAAAAATAGAAATAAACAGAGAACGTATTCTACGTCTGACCTTAATAAAGATGGGAAAAGTGATTTTGTTATTTTTGAATCCCAAGTTTGGTTTAGAGATGGCGTTACTGATTGGAATAATCCAGACTCCAGTTATGGATTCAATTATTTAAGAAATGAAGGAGTTGATTCGAGTGGAAAGCCTATATTTTCTAACGTTTATCATATAGATCCTAAAGAATTAAACTGGGATGGAGAGGATATTAATTATTCTATGTATGGGGAGCATTATATTCCACTTTTTGGTAATTTTAGAATCGCCCAGTTGAATACTGATTTTGCCATCATCCATAAAACTAAATTGATTACTTGGGATTTAGGAAATAAACTCAATAAAATTTCTAAAATTAAATCTATTACCCAAGGTGGTTTGAAAACAGATGTAGAATATACCAATCTTACTTCCACTGGAAATATCTATCAATCATTCTATGACACTAATCCTGTTCAGTATCCATACGTAAATATAATAGAGAATTTGAACTATGATGTAGTTTCTAGATTATTACAAGGAAATAGAAAGCAAGAATTCCGCTATAGAGATATGATTGGACATTTGCATGGAAAAGGGATGCTTGGCTTCCGTCAGTCTGCTCGTTCAACTTTTTATGCAGATGGTTTTGAAGCCACCAAAGTTTGGAGCGGATCAGAGATGAGTCCTCTTAACGAAGCGTTGCCATTGAAAGATTGGAGTATTAAAACAAATGATGAAAGCGCTATCTTTCCTTCGGATATTTCATTGAACAATACCCAATTGTTATCCTACAAGGACTATCAATATAAAATAGATAAGCTACTTAATGGATCTGTTGTAACAAGCTATACCGATGCAGACAAACCCAAGATTGTAACTTCTATAAATCCTTATATTACTACATCTAAAGATTTCCAAAAAGATATTAAAACGGTACACACTGTTGAAAGGTATAATAGCATATATCTACCCGAAAAATCCACAACCAATATTAATGATGGATTTGCTATTACAACCACTGAACTTGCGTATAATACTCCAAATTATACAGTAGGTGGCAATTATGCAATTGGAAAGCCTCTTTGGAAAACGGAAACCATGCAGGTGTATGGAGATACAAAAGGTGGAAAAGAAGAATACGAATACAATGGAAGTTTACTCACTAAAAAAAGAACTTATAATAGAGACTTATCTGAATATATAGAAGAATCTTATTTGTATGATGGTTTTGGAAATATTATACAAAAAACGGTTGAAAATCCGTATAACAATGATGATGTACAAGCTGCCACAACCAAATCCCAATACGAAGATAAAGGTAGGTTTGTAGTTAAAAAAACAGATAATTTAGGCCTTGAAACCAACATTACTTATAATGACTGGGGCTTAGTACTTACTCAAACAGATACTCTGAATAATATACTAACCAACGCTTATGATTCTTGGGGTAAATTGCTCACTTCCAAAACTAATTTGGGAGGAACTACCACTTATACCTATGAAAAATTAAGTAATGGCGATGCGAAAGTTATAGAATATTCTCCTGACGGAGACCAAAAAATTACTTATACAAATAATCTTGGACAAAATTATAAATCATCGGTAAAAGGTTTTGCACATGGCTCTTATGTGAGTTCAGAGGTAGTATTTGATGCTATTGGCAGAAAAATAAAGGAATCTGAACCTTATTTTGAAGGTACTTCAGCTTCAAAATGGAATGTGACAGATTACGATGATTATTCCAGACCAATAAAGTTTACTACTTATACTGGAAAAATTACTACTAGCTCATACAGTGGCAGAACGGTTACAGCAACAGAAACCAATGCGACTGGTCGTTTCAAAACGCAGGTATTTGATGCTATCGGCAATCTTTCTTCGGTTACAGATAAAGGAGGAACTATAAATAATACATACAACGCAGCAGGCGACATTATTGAAGCAAAATATGGTACGAATAGTGTAACCACAAAATATGACAATTGGGGCAGAAAAATAGAATTTAATGACCCTTCAAACGGACTTTATAAATATGAGTATAACGGCTATGGGCAACTTACACACTCAACAAGTCCTAAAGGGCATAAATATTATAATTACAATGAGTTTGGTCAGCTTTATAATCAATATGAAGTTTCTAATGATAATACCTCTACCAAGAAGAATATCATTTTTGAATATGATAATAAAGGTAGAATTATAAAAAAGAATGGTACTAGTAATGGGCAATTTTATAGTTCTTATATCAATTATGATGCTAACGGAAGAGTAATCTCTTCTGGTGAAAACAGCAATGGCAGATATTATTTGAGAAAAAACATTACCTACGATGATAAAGGAAGAGTTACTTCTTATGAAAAAGGTCTTGTTTCTTCAGGGGTTTATACAAAAGTAGTTATAGAAAATGTTTATAGTACTTGGAGTGGAGAAATTTATCAAGTAAAAGATAGAAATTCAGGAAAAATTTTATCTGAACTGACAAATGCGAATGCAAAAGGGTACGTAACTATTGCTAAATTAGGTGGTACTAGTATAGAAAACACTTATGACACCAATAATTTACTCTCTGCTATTAACCATAAGAATACGGTCAATAATAATTCTGTTTTATTAATTAACTATTCTTTCAATGCCATTAAAAATGAATTGAATAGTAGAACTACAGGCGGAAGTCTTAATATATTAGAATCTTTTACTTATGATGATAATAATAGACTTACGAGTTGGACAAATCCAAAAACTGGTCAACAATCAACCAACGTATATGATGCACAAGGAAGAATAAAAGAAAATGATCAGATTGGCACTATAAAATTTGATGATGCCACAAAAGTTTATAGACCAACTGGTGCTACACTTAATGCTAATGGACAACAAAATTACAATGGAGACTTAATACAAAGTATTACCTATAATGAAAATAATGATCCTATTAAAATAGAAGGAGAAAAAGGAGATGTGTACTTTACTTATGGACTTACTTCTATGCGCCAAGCTGTGGGCTATGGAGGCAAACTTGACTGGACAGACGAAGGACATTATACAAAATATTATAGTGAGGATGGTGGCTATGAAATTACTGTAGATAACACCACTGGCAAAGAAAAGCATACCTTTTATATTGGTGGAAATTCTTATACAAGCAATATTGTGTTTGTTAAAAATTATTTGGAAAGCAATGGCTCATATAAATTCTTACACAAAGACTATTTAGGCAGTATTTTAGCCATTACAGACGAGGCAGGAAATGTATTAGAACAACGCCATTTTGACGCTTGGGGCAATCTCACTTTATTTAAAGTAAATGGGGTTAATGTTGACGTAAAACTCTTTAATGAAAAATCCTTATTAGATAGAGGTTATACCAGCCACGAACACTTTACCGAAGTGGGCATCATCCACATGAATGGCAGGCTGTATGACCCACTGTTAAGAAGGTTTTTAAATGCAGATGAGAATATACAAGATCCACAGAATACACAGAATTATAATAAGTATGGATATGTCCTGAACAATCCGTTAATGCATAATGACCCTACAGGAGAAATTATGGGATGGGACGATGCTCTCATCGCTATTGGGATTGCCATATTTACTTCTGTGGCTACAGATTATTACCTGAATAGACCTGTTAATTTAGAAAATATGTTTCAGTCTGTTGTTATGTCACTTATGTCAGCAGGTATATCAAATGGAATTGGAGATGTATTTAGAGTAGGAGGAAAAATAGCTGAAAGTCTCGGAAAAACAGGCACCATTATAGCCCGTGCAGGTGCACATGCAGTAGCGCAAGGTACATTATCTCTTATGCAAGGGGGTAATTTTTTAAGTGGTGCTTTAAGTGGTGCTTTTGCAAGTGCGGCTGGGGACTTGTTAAAATTGGCTACTAAGGGAGCTGGAGATTTTAGTGTTGTAAGGAGTAAGGGTTTTAAAATGTTAACAGGTGCTATTACGGGAGGTATTGGTTCCAGTTTAGGAGGTGGTAATTTCTGGCAAGGGGCAGCAATAGGAGGTATTGTAACGGCTTTCAATCATCTAGGTTTACACGAACCCCCTCCTGAAGGTTTTGATGGAGATTATTGGTATGATAAAGATAATGGCGATGAATATTTTAGGCGAAATGATGGCTCATATAAAATTAAACATGTAGATGGTTCTGCAGAAATTTTAATAAAAGAAGTTAATATTTCAAAATATAAATGGTTACAGCGAAACTTGTCAAATGCAGATAGATTAGGAAAAATTGGAGATGCCGTTACTCTTTTAGGTTATGCACTAACTTTAACTGGATTTGGAGCTGAAATTGGCATTCCTTTAGTCGCTATTGGGGCAGGAATTAATATTGTATCAGACGTATGGAAGGTTGGAGCTAATTTAAAATATAACGACACAAATAGGTGGTCTGAAATCGGAAAAACAGCCGCTTGGGCTGTGGCAGGAGAGATTATTCCTGAAAGTATAGCAAGGCCATTAGGTAAATATGTTGGGCCTTATGGAGAAGAAATTATTAAACAAAATTTAGGAATAAAGGTTTCTATTGTTGAAGAAGTTGTTAATTTAAATAGTGAAAAAGGTGGAAAATAATTTTTTATATGGAGTATTAATGATTTTCACGGGTTTAGTTATTATTATACTTAAATTAACTAAAAAGTGGATTTTCGATGAAAATAAAAATGCTTATGAGTCGGCATTAGCAGTCAGAGGTTGGATTGGGGCGATACTTCTTGTTATAGCAGGCATTTTCTTATTAATGGGAAAGAATTAAAAAGATACTCTTGCTAGAACAAACATCAAAATATCAATATTAACATTATGATTGTTGGTTTTGTCTTAATATCGACCGCTATTTTATTAATCTATTTACAGGTTAAAAACAAAATCTTTTATAAAAATGAACATAGAGAGGACTTCTATATTCCTCCAGAAGTAAGGGGTTTTTGGGGAATTATTTTAATGATGATAATTGGAGGATTAATATTAATTTATCAAAATTTTTAGGACCTCACCGAATATTTAACCTCACCGAATTTCGTTTGAAAATACAACAAGAGGGACAAAAATTTAACCACGCTTTTGGGCGTGGTTTTTATGTTTTTATTTACAACATACAAATGATCAAAAATTTATGTCAAAATACAATTCCTACCATTCGCAGGTTAAGATATGCTATTCATTAGGATTAGAAAAAGAGTTACTTCCCAAAACATTCACCAAAGACATTCCTCGTTCTACCTATTTCCAATGGAGGCAAACACCAAGCGACAAATATCTTGGTAGTGAATTTGCCCATAAAATTGACGGAGATTTAGAAAACATTAAACTAATCCTCGACGAAAAACTTCGATTGCTCTCTTCCGCCTACTTTTCGTTTTGCCGCACAACGAATATTTAATCTCCACTATTTTCGTTCGAAAATACGACAAGAGGGATAAAATTCTTGTTGATTTTTCCAGCTTGGCAATCTTTATAGTCAAAAAAAATGAGGATTATTTATCCTCGTAATGTCCTAATGCTCTGATGATATTCACTAAAATTTCTTCCTCAAAAATCTCGTAAACCAATCTATCTTTTTGATTAATTCTTCTACTCCAGATTTCTCCCTCATAATTTTTTAATCGTTCCGGCTTTCCTGTTCCCTTTCGTGGTTCTTCTGAAAGTTCTAAAAAAAGAAGCTCTATTTTTTTTATATCACTTGCTCTCCCGGACTTATAAATCTGTTCTAGGTGCTTTTTTGCTAAAACACTCGTTACAATCCTATACTTTGCCATAATTTTTTTGGATCAACTGATACCGTCTTTCCCTCTTTTTTATCTTTCCTGGATTGTTCTATGTCTTTTTTTAGATTTTCAGAATAAAAAAATTCTTCAGAATTTTCTACAAATTCTGCATCTACTAATTTTAAAGCAGCTCGAACTTTCTTCTCTTGCTGTCTGTTTTTTACTTTTACGGTGAATATTCTCATTCTAACTATTTATTTTACAAAGTTATAATAAATTTAAAATATTTTTTTTCCTAAATATGAAAGCTACTTTGATAGTTTTCCATCCCTATACTGAAGTAATCCTCTTGAATCTTTTGGATTCTTATTGATCCATTCATTCACAATTTTGATATCTCTTAACAGATCATCCACTTCTTTCTTATTATAAAAACCTTTTCCCTCCTTTTCCATTTCTGCAAATATTTCTGCTTTTACTTCGCTCTTGGTCTGAACAGATTTTAGATAAAACTGTGTTGCTAAACTTCCTGCAGTAACTAATATTGCCAAACTTACAATTCCTGCCCCTATAAAACCATAAATACTCCAATTAAACAGTTTTAGCCTTTTTTCTAGGGAAAGGATAGAATTTTTGTCATCTACGCTTAATTCTGCCTTTACTTCTTTATTCTCAAATTTATGAAAAAACTCATCAAAGCTTTCCATTAATGCTGCATTTTTACGCTCTGTTCTGCGGTGCTCTTCCTGGAGTGTTTTCTCAAATGAAATAATACTTTCTTTAATCTCTGCAGATACACTCTTAATTTCTTGGCTTTTTTGCGCTACCTGACGGCTCTCTTCACTAAACTCGGAGATAATCTCCGTTATACTTTTTTCTCCCATTTTTTCAATTTGTTTTTTGGTTAATTTTTATCTCCTAAATCCTTTATTTCTTATTGGTTCTTCTAGTTGTTCCTTGATGTTTTCTAGTTTTTCTTCCCCAAGTTTTCTCTCCTGGTTCTGCGCTTGGCGGTGCTCTTCGTCCTCTTTTTTATTTCTTTCTAAAATTTGATTTAATTCCTTGATTTTTAAACCTAATTCTGAAAGCTTAAAGCCTATAGGTACTCCTTTTGATTTGTCCTTGATTTCTTTTTTCGAATCTTCTTCTTTCAATATTCTAGCTCCATAAACGCCTCGAGCTTCGTTTCGTGAAATTTGAAAAATAAATCCTTTTTTTTCTAGGTTCTCTCTCAGCTCTTCAAAATTTGCAGAGTTCCTGGTTTCTTCCAGAATGGTTGCTTTTAATCCTTTTTTCCTTTCTTCTCCTATTTCTTTAGCAGTTTTCCAATTTCTTTCCTTGGACATTTTCTCGCCTATCTTCCCTGCTTTGATGCCTATATTACTATCGTTAATGGCGTTCTTACCTGTGAAGTCTATTCTACTGATGGTAAGGTGTAGGTGTTTATCATCTGTGGAATGATGCAAATGAGCTATGTACTGATGGTTATCTATATTAATGCCTTGCTTTTGCATATAATCTTTGGCGAGAGCTTCCCAATCTGATTTGGTTAGAGAATCGCCATACTGCTTTGGAGGAGAAATAATGACGCCTAATCTGTATTTTTCTGTTCTGGTGTTTTGTCTTTCTACTCCTCGCATTTGAAAATGCCAATCTTTAGGTTCTGTTCCTATTAAACCATTGCGACAAATTTCTTCTGCTTGTCCTTTGTCGTTGGCTTGGTATTCCATACTTTTTGGACTGCCTAGTTTGGATTCTGCGGTTATAACCATTGTATTTTTTCTCTTATGTCTGTTACTAGCGTTTGAAGAACTGATAAAAACTCCTTTTTTTCGTGTTCTTCAAAATGAGAAGATTTAATGAAATTTGAGAGCCTGGAAAAGTTGTTGGCATATTCTATTAAGATTTTATTTTGCTCTACATTAGGTAACTTTTTTTCATTTAAAATGACTCTGCAGTATTCTGTTACTTTTAATTTTTTTTCTTTGGATTTGGATAATAATAAGTTCATTTCTGATGGGGTAAATCGTAAGGTGATTTTCTCGGTCTTACGATTTTCTATCCTGGGACGTCCTCCTAATTTTCCCCATTCTTTATGTTTGTTTTTTTTCTGTTCTGCTGCTAACTGATCGGCTAAAAGTTGCTCGAAATTTTTCATACGATTTACGGGTTTTATGCTTATATAAGATCTTCAAAAAAATACAAAACTCGGAGAGTTTTCCCTTTTTGAACGGAGTGAAAAAAGCAAGAATGGGAAAACGACAGAACAAAAACTAAGGTTTTTGCTGGCTTTTTCCACTTCTTGCGCTCTTTCTTAATGCCTACATCACAACAAAGCTAAGCATTCTTTACCTAATAACAAAATATAAAATTAAAATCTTGAAAACTGATCCGAAATACACGCTCAAAACTGACAGTATATTCTTAAAAAAAGAGAGGAAAAATATAACTAAAAGAAAAAAAATTAAAAAAAAGAAAGCCTCTTCCTAATTGAAACAGACAAGAATTTTATATAAATAACTCTGGGATTGCGCCCGGATTTATGCTAAAATTCTTGGTCGTGAAAATTAAATTTGCTTTGCTTTTTATTAAGTTTTAAATGCCTAATGAAAAAAGAACGGAAAGTAGAAAATCTAAAAAATCTATCTAAAAAATAGTCTTTAAAAGAATAAAGATAAATTGCTAAAAACAAAAATTAAAACTATCTTTGATACTCTAATTTTCATTTGAAAAAATGAATTTTTAAAGTTAATAATTAATACACTTGAGCAGTCTTCGGACTGCTTTTTTGTAAAATTAAATAACTATTAAAAAAAAATAGAATAGCCACGCTTCCTGTAGCCATTCTATCATAAAATATAAAAACAATCTTCTATTCTTCTTCAAAAAAATAGAGATATCATTTAACAAACCAAAGCTAATCATTTTTTGATAATATTCTACACTATATTTTACAACTTTTATCAAGTTATTACAAAATTACAAACCTTTTTTGTAAGGCTCCATCTGTATTTTGTAATTTTGTAATAGACTATAAATCAATATTTTATAATTTATTATGTTATGCATAACATCGCGCCGATTGAATGATCCTTTTTTTTTTTCGTTTTTTCGTTTTTCTTTCACTCCGCAAATCTGCCATTTTGGCGCAAAATTTTCCCAATGATTAAGTAAATTCCGAATAAACGTTATTTTTTAAAAGATTTATTATTTTTTTATTTTGTTATTTTAAGCCTCTGTAATTAATTGATTATTAATATTTTACAAAGCTAAAAACGAGTTTTTATAACGAAAAAACGAGTTTTTATAAGCTAAAAACGAGTTTTTATAAGCTAAAAACGAGTTTTTATAAGCTAAAAACGAGTTTTTATAAGCTATGAAACGCATATACTAAATGAGAATCGTTTTTATTTATCGTTTTTATTTTTTATATTTGCTACTCAAATCTCTAAAATTTTCTTTATGGAGCTAATGGACATCAACAAAGAAAACAAATTAATTTATCAACACAATGTTATTACATCAGGGCGGTATGATTACTCTGCTTGCATGCTTGATATTCTTTTTATGGTACTTTCTGGGCTAGAAACAGGAAAATTGGAGTACACTATTCACATTCAAGATATAGAAACTATTACAGGAAGAAAATGGAATTTAAAACAACTTCGCGAAGCAACCGAAAGTATTGGCTCTAGAATGTTTGAGATTGACACACCAGAAAGTTTAGAACAAATTTGGCTATTTTCAAAAGTTAAATATATGAAGGGAACAGGAAGCTTTACTGTAAAACTCAATGATGAAGCAACACCTTATTTTTTTGACTTGAAAAATAACTTTACAGCATTACAATTAAAATCTGTTCTAAATTGTTCCTCAAAATATGCTAAAAGGCTTTATTCAATTGCTTGCCAATGGCGTAGTGTTGGAAGTAAAAGATTTGAGATTGTAGAACTAAAAAAAATGCTTGGATTGATTGATAAAAAAGGAAATGAACAATTTGAAAGAATTTCCGATTTTAAGAAATTTGTTCTTGATATTGCCAGAACTCAAATTTCTGAGAACACCGATATTGAATTGGATTATGAGTTGAAAAAAAGAGGAAGAGAGTTTTATTGGATAACGCTACACATTAATTCACAAAAATTTAAACAATTAGAAATTGACTTTGCTAAACCATTGGATATTCAAAAATTTAAATCAAAATTAATGGCTTACGGATTTACTGATGAGCAGGCAGAACTAATTACAACAAAAGAAAAAGAAAAAGATTTTGACATTTTAATTACGAGCTTAAATGAAAAGATAAGAACTAGAAAATTAGCTGTTAAAAAATCTATTGCTTATCTTATTGGTATATACCAAAATAAAGGTATTTTGCCAACTAAAGATTAAATTATATATTTGTTTAATTATATAATTATATAGAATGTCAAAAATTATTTTAATAACTCATCAAAAAGGAGGTGTTGGAAAATCAACAATCGCTTATAATCTTGCTAGCAATATCAGAGAAAATGCAAAAGTATGTATTATTGATATGGACTCTCAAGGTTCTCTTATTAATATAAGTGAACTTTCAGAAGTTCCTATTTTTACTGCAGACATGCTAAATGAAAAGATAAAATCAGACTATGACTTTATTTTTATAGATACTCCTCCATATTTAAATGAAAAAATTATTGATCTCTGTAATATCTCTGATGTCATAATTATTCCAACAAAAGCTGGTGTTTTAGATTTACTAGCTATAAAATCAACTATAGATATTGTGAAACAAGCAAAATCTGAAAATAAAGCGATTATAGTTTTTAATATGATTAAACCAAATACTACATTAACAGAAGAAATCAAGTCACAATTACAAGATTACAACATCAAAGTTTCAAAAAATATGCTTTCTGATTTAGTCTCTTTCTCTCGTTCTGTTCTTGTTAATGGAGTCGAAGAAAATAATAATGCTCAAAAACAAATTGATAACTTAACAAAAGAAATTTTAATGTTATCTATAAATAAATAATTATATAAATATATAATATGGGAAAATCAGATTTTTCTGCGTTAATAGGTAAGGCAAAAGAAAAGCAAATAAAAACACCTGTTCAAAAAGTAGTGCCAATTAAAGAAAAAAAAGAAGAAACTTTATTTTCTTTATATATTCCATCAGATAAATTAAAGGCTCTGAAAATAAAATCTGCAGAAGAAAATATAAGTATTAAAGAACTTATCAATTCTGCAATAAATAAAATTTATTTTTAAACCCGTAATGATTAAAAATTATCTGTAAATTATTCTAACCGTATCCCCCTAAATAGTTCAGATAGTGAAATTTCAAGTACGTAGCATATGGAGGCGACCGTAAAGATAGAAGGAGTTACTTTTCCTTTTTCAATCTTGTACATATATTGTCGGTCTTTGCCAAGCAAGAGGGCAAGTTCGGTCTGCGAAAGTTTGTTTTTCTTTCGTGCCTTACGGATACGATCTCCTACAACAATAGGAATTTTCTCTTTAAGTTCGAGGCTTTTATGTTCCTCCAGTTCTTGCATTGATGCAAAATGAAACATAAAGCACTACATTATTGTAATCTTAAAATACTTCTTTTTGGTTTTTTATTAGATTAGAAAAAATTATATATTTGATTAAGATTTTAAATACAACATGCTTCACATAAAAAAATATGAAAATAATAGTTATTTATTTTTTGTAATAACTTTATTCCTTATAGTAACTTATTTTTTCTCAATTGGTCAAGATCCAATTTTAGGAGATAGTTTGGCTTTTACAGTTCAAGCTTATAATGGGTTTGATTTTACAACAAATGCAA